>NZ_JBNNUK010000002.1:0-48574 GCF_050279675.1 Viridibacillus sp. NPDC093762
GTGTTGTTTTAATGTTCGTTGATACTTTTTCATTTGATAGTGCCAACCTTGATCCGAATGAAGAATGACTTGATCACCTGATTGAAGGCGTTCCATTGCTTGTTCTAACATATCATGGATTAGTTTATATACTGGACAAATCATTACTGTGTAGGCAATGATGATTTGTGACGCCGATTTCTTTCGCGATTTCACGAATGGATTCATATCCATTTAAGTATCGTTAAACCGCTTGAATGCGTTGTTCAACTCTTACTTTTACGGGGCAGTTCATGACAGGAGAATGCTCTTTTGATATATAGAATTGTTTTAAAAAACTACCCCCACTATAAAGATAGAATTATTTAGAGTTTACATACTATTTTAAAATAAATCATAGTATTTAATAAAAAGAGAATACTTTACAAACTAAAATCGCGAAATACGTTTTACAATCCTCATGAAATCCCAATAATGATTACATACAAGATATAATTTTTAACAGTATTTTTAATGGTTTTGATAAACGAAAAATAAGTATTGTTAATACGCATGAATACGCTGATAGCTCTAGAATAATATTGTTTTATCATTAAACAAACCCGATATTTAAACAGTGGTTTAATGATAAATTATGCTAATAAAATATATAAAAATATATTGACAATTAATAATCCGGAATATATATTGTATTAAGTACCAATTTTCAGAATATATAAAAAGGTATGTATATTTTTTTGATTTAACTTGTACCTACAACCTGTTGACCTAATGTAATGATACGTAAATATTTTCCTATACTACTATAAAATATAATGTATAATAATAGGAATTGAAAACGGTTGCAAGGGAATGAGGTACATAAAATGGTTAGATTAAAAGAAATAGCAGAACATGTTGGTGTTTCAATTACGACAGTTTCACGTGTCATAAAAAATGATCCTTCACGGAATGTGAACCCTGATACGAAAAAGAAAATTTGGAAGGCAGTTAAAGAGCTAGGTTATATACCAAATGAATATGCAAGACAACTTGTAGCATCTTCAACGCAAGAGAAAAAACGTACAAAGAGGATTGCATGGCTCGCAAGCTCGCGTTTAGCTGAGACTAACCCGTACTTTTCTAAAATTTATTCAGGCATTAACGAAACATTAAATGATGCGGGCTACACTTTATTGTTGATAAGCAATGAAGATTTAGAAGATGATGTGCTTTTTCATCAAATAATCCGAGAAAAAGAAGTAGATGGCGTATTACTGATTGATGAGGTTGACGAAGAAAAACTCACTGAAATGAAGGAATTGCTTCCAGTCGTTGGAGTTGACTTTAACTATAGTGATCATGCAATTTCTACTGTGGATTACGATAGAGAAGAGGCTGCGTATCAAGCTGTTGAACATTTAATTACAAGAGGTCATGAAAAAATCGGTTTCATCGGCGGTGGAATTGGAATTGAAATGACGAAAGAAAAACGTTTCAAAGGCTTTAAAAAGGCAATGAATGATTTTGAATTAGCAATTGAAAAGCACTGGATCATTAATTCTGATTGGTGCATGGAACAAAGCTATTTGGCAGCAAAAAAAATATTGAATGAGACAAAAAATAACCGTCCAACCGCAATTTTTTGTGCAGGTGATTTACTTGCAATAGCAGCAATGCGGGCTGCTCATGAACTTGGACTTAATATTCCAGGTGATATTGCATTCATAGGAATTGATAATAACGAAATGGCCCAATACATTGTTCCTGCGTTAACAACTATATCGGTTCCACAATATGAAATGGGTGTAATAGCAGCAAAAACGTTAATGAGTCAAATCGAAGATAATCCGAATATGGCATTAAAAACCTTATTACCATTCGAATTATTAGTTCGCCAGTCTACATAACAAATCGTAAATTGTTTTTAAAAACTCTTTGGGAAAACGTTTTCCGGAAATCTGGAAAAATTCCCCCGTTATTTAAATAATTAAAAAATAGATGAGGTGTAAAGATGAGAAAAGTAAGAATTGGTGTCATTGGTGCAGGTTTACGTGGTGGACTTGCTCAATACTGGCATAAACCAGAAGGTGAATCAGAAGTTGTTGCACTCGCTGATTTATCTCAAGAACGATTAGATAAGTTTCAAGAAAAAATCGGCTCACCGTTATTTTTAACAAAAGACTACAAAGAATTATTGACTCGTGATGATATTGATGCAATTGCAGTATTATCTCCAGATTATTTACATGAAGAACATGTAATTGCCGCTCTTGAAGCTGGAAAACATGTGTATTCTGAAAAACCACTTGCTATTACGGTTGAAGGTTGTGACCGAATTATTGAAGCTTGGAAAAAATCAGGAAAGCATTTAATGGTTGGTTTCAACATGCGTTATATGAGCATGTACCAAACTATGAAAGACATCATTGATTCAGGTGCTATCGGCGAATTGAAAACAATTTGGGTTCGACACTTCGTAGGATTTGGTGGCTATTTCTACTACCACGATTGGCACGGGAATTCAAAGAATACAACTTCTCTTCTATTACAAAAAGGTTCACATGATCTTGACGTTATCCATTGGATTTCAGGTAAGTATGCGACAAAAGTTTCGGCATTTGGTTCACTAGATTACTACGGAGGGGACAAGCCGAACAACTTAACTTGCCCTGAGTGTGATTTAAAGAGTACATGTCCTGAATACGTTCCTCATACATTTACGGAATGTGCTTTCCGAGAAGAAATCGATGTGGAAGACAACAATATGCTAATTATGGAACTTGAAGGTGGCATTAAGGCATCGTATTTACAATGTCATTTCACTCCAGATTACGAGCGTAACTATACATTTATCGGAACAGAAGGTCGCTTAGAAAACGATGATGTAAATAATAAAATTTACCTGAAAACACGTAAAACTAACACTGTGAAAGAGTTTAGTAATGTCACATACGAAATGAAACCAGAAGAAGGAAGTCATGGCGGGGCAGATCCGAAAATTGCACAAGATTTTGTTGAATTAATCTTACGCAATAAACAACCACTTACAACACCATTTGCTGGAAGAATGAGTGTAGCAGTTGGATGTGCAGCTACTGAATCTATCCGTTCGGGTGGTAAAGTAGTCAACATTTCTCAAGAATCTACTATCGTACACAGTTAATATGTTAGTAAGAAAAGGGGTGTGACCATGACTAAACTGGATGATGGTGTAGGTTATGTAGATGAAATAGAAAAAAGTGAAATAAAGAAGCCATTAAAAAATAGACCGAAAGTGAAGAAAAGTGCTCGAATTGAATGGAAGAAATCATTCAAGAAAAACTGGGAGCTTTATCTATTACTTACACCTGTTATTTTATACTTTCTTGTATTTCATTACTTTCCTCTTTATGGACTACAGATTGCATTTAAAGATTTTATCGCGACAAAAGGAATTACGGGGAGTCCTTGGGTAGGATTTAAACACTTTGAGAGATTCTTTGATAGTTACTATTTCTGGAGACTTATTAAGAATACTGTAGGAATTGGACTATTCACGCTATTAGTTTCATTCCCAGTTCCTATCATTCTAGCGCTTATGCTAAATGAAGTGAAAAGCTTACGATATAAGAAATTTGTTCAAACAGTAATTTATGCACCGCATTTCCTATCAACAGTTGTTGTTGTTGGGATGCTACTATTGTTCTTGAAATCAGATGGACTTGTCAATCAAGTGATTATGTTATTTGGCGGCAATTCAATTGATTTTATAACAGAGCCAGGTTGGTTTAAAACGCTGTTTGTATTCTCTGATGTATGGCAAACAATGGGGTGGAGCTCGATTATTTATATTGCTGCACTCGCTGCGGTGGATCCCGCTCAACATGAAGCGGCAATGATTGATGGTGCTTCTAAGTTCCAACGAATTATTCATATCAACATTCCAGCAATTATGCCTACAATTGTTATTTTATTCATTTTGAATGCGGGATCAGTTATGGCTGTTGGATTTGAAAAAGTATATCTTATGCAAAATGATTTAAATATGTCGACGTCTGATGTTATCTCAACTTTCGTATACCGAAGCGGTATCTTGGAAGCTCAATATAGTTTCTCAGCTGCAGTTGGACTGTTCAACTCGCTCATTAACTTCATCATGCTCATCATGGTAAATCAAATTGCAAAAAAAGTGAATGAGACAAGTCTATGGTAAGGGGTGACTAAATTGAGAGAAACGAAAACAGATCGCGCGTTTAATATATTCAACATTGTATTTCTTGCAATTGTCGCTTTACTAGTAATCTATCCATTGGTTTTTGTTCTCAGTGCATCGCTTAGTAACCCACAGTACGTTTTATCAGGTGAGCTGTGGTTATGGCCTAAAGAATTTACATTAGATGCATATGAAAAGGTATTCAAGAACGAGGATATTATTAATGGTTTTGTGAACACGTTAAAATATACAGTATTTGGTACTATTCTGAATGTTATCATGACCATTTTAGCGGCATATCCATTGTCACGTAGAGATTTAAAGGGACGCGGATTTATAATGGCATTTATCGTTTTCACAATGTTCTTTAGTGGAGGGCTTATCCCTACGTATTTACTTATTCGTGATTTAGGAATGTTAAATACGTTTTGGGTTATGGTCATACCGAATGCTGTTGCAGTTTGGAATATTATCATAATGCGAACGTTCTTCCAGTCTATTCCTCATGAGTTAGAGGAGTCGGCAATGATTGATGGTGCAGGGAATCTCAAAATTCTTTGGAGTATTGTACTTCCTTTATCGTTCCCTGTAATAGCAGTAATGGTACTGTTCTATTCAGTAGGCCATTGGAATTCATACTTCCAAGCATTAATCTATTTGCAAGATCAAGAAAAGTTTCCACTTCAATTGATTCTTCGCCAAATACTAATTCAAGGTCAAACTGATGACATGATTAAAGCAACTTCTGAAAGCTTTTTAGCTCAACAACTAAGTGTTGAAGGGTTGAAATATGCAGTACTGATTGTGGCAAACTTGCCGATGCTTATGCTTTATCCGTTTTTACAACGCTATTTTGTAAAAGGGGTTATGATTGGCTCACTTAAGGGGTAACAAAGAAAACAGATATACGAGGGGGAGATTGTATTGAAGAAGAGATATTTTGCTGGTATTGTCACAAGTCTATTATTAACATCTAGTATTTTAGGCGCTTGCTCTAGTAATGAAGGAACAACTGGAAAAAGCGAGAATATAGATAACGTTAATAAAACGGGTATGCCCATTGCTAAAGAAAAAATCGAAGTTGATGGTTTTGGAGCAAAATTCTTTGCATCACAAGATTGGAACAAATTGATGCTTTGGGATGAGTACGCGAAAAAGTCAAATATCGAAGTGAACTGGAAAACAGTACAAACTGAGGCTTTAGCAGAGAAAAGAAATTTAATGCTTGCAGCAGGTGATTATCCAGAACTATTCTTTGCGTCAGCTTTTCCTAAAACAGATTTAGTTAAATACGGACAGCAAGGTGTATTTCTACCATTAAACGACTATATTGATGAATATGCTCCAAACTTTAAGAAGATTATGGAAGAGTATCCATCAGTGAAACAAGGCGTTACAATGGCAGATGGCAATATTTACGGCTTCCCTACAATCTATGACCCGAAATTTGAATCGCTTCGTGCTGGGACACCTTGGATTAACCAAGAGTGGTTAGATAAGTTAAACCTAAAGGCGCCTGAAACAACGGATGAACTATATAAAGTATTGAAAGCATTTAAAGAAGAAGATCCGAATGGCAATGGTAAAGCGGATGAACAAGCTTGGGGTGGCGGATATGGTATTCTTGAATTCATTCATTATTTACGTGGTACGTATGGCTTGAATAAGCAAGGATCAATGAACATAAACCTTGACTTTAAAGAAGGAACGGAAGAATTCCGCTTTGTCCCATCAACTGATGAATATAAAGAATTACTTACATTCTTGAACAAACTTTATACAGAAGGTTTAATTAACAAAGATGTTTTCACAACAGAACCGCAAACGTTTTCTGCTGAAGCATCTAAAGGCAATTATGGTATGTTAAACGAAGTTGACCCTAAAGAATTGTTGAAGCTTGATGGATATGTTGGTGTACCAGTTCTAGAAGGTCCTACAGGAGAACGTGCTTATAACTTTGTTTCAAATGGACTTGGAAATCTTGGTATGTTTGTTATAACTGATAAGGCAAAAGATCCCGAAGCTTTAGTTCGCTGGATTGATTACCTTTATGGTGATGAAGGGGCGAAAATGTTCTTCATGGGCTTTGAGGGCGTAACGTATGAAGAAGATAAAGACGGTAACTTCAAATATCTACCGGAAATTACAGATAATCCAGATGGTAAAAATATGGACCAAGCAATCAGTGAATTCTTAACTTGGCCAGGGGGATATTACCCTGGAATCGTAAAACAGAAATACTTCCAAGGTGCTGAAGCAAAAGAAAACACAATTAAAAACGCTGAGCAAGTTCGTCCTTATCGTATTAAAGACGAAGATATACTACCAGGATTGAACTATACACTCGAAGAAAGTGATAAAGTTAGTGCAATCATGACAGATATTCAGACATATATTGATGAAATGGCTGCAGGCTTTATTACTGGTAAACAAGATTTCAGCAAGTGGGATGACTACAAGAAGACTCTTGATAAAATGGGATTACAAGATTATCTAAAAACTGCTCAAGGAGCATATGATCGCACTAAAAAATGAAAAGTAAATTTAAAATTGCTCATACAAGGATCTCCTTGTATGAGTTTTACCCTTTAAGGGAGGTAGTATAATTGAACATGAACGGATGGAAAGGGAAGCTCTATTGGTTTGTAGAATTTGTGACGATGCTGGCTGTACTGCAACTAATGTGGATTGGATTAACTTTATTAGGTCTAATTATTTTTGGCATATCACCCGCAACTGTTGGACTATTTTCGATAATGAGAAAAAGATTACATGGTCAGGATGATTTAAAAACACTTATAAAAAATTATTGGAAAGTATATAAAGAAGAGTTTATTAACTCAAATAAGATTGGTGTTATTTTAATTGGTATTGGTTATTTTTTAATAATCAATTTAAAAATTGTGTTAAATATGAGTGGAAGTTATAGTTTGTTAATGTTGACGTTGATTGTCATGATTACAATTTTATATGCTGTAATGGTAATGAATATATTCCAAGTGTTTGCGCATTACGACCTACCATTCTCTCGTTATTTTTCGACATCTCTTCTATTAAGTATCTCATTTCCACTCCAAATGCTTGGTTCTATTATCGGTCTCTATGTGTTGTATCGAATTTTCTTATTCATACCAGGGTTACTGCCATTTTTCGGAATAAGTGTGACGATACTATTCCTCACATGGATGTCATCCCAAATTTTTAAGTTAAAAGGTGAATCGGATGGTTCAATACAGAAAGAAGATAAAAATACTAAACAGCAATTTGAAGAAGGTACTATAACATGAAAAATATAATATTAATTAACGCAACAGTTGTTCTTGAAAAAACAATTGTTCAAAATGGGTTTGTTTATATAAAAGGGGAAAAGATTAAATCTGTCGGTAAGATGGTAGATTGTCCATCTCATAGTGATGAAGACCAAGTGTTTGATTGTACTGGAAAACAATATGTTATTCCAGGTATGATCGATATGCATATACATGGTGCTGCCGGATATGATTTTATGGATTCGACTAAAGAATCTTTTAAAGAAATAGCCCATGCACTTGCCAAAGAGGGAACAACTTCTTTCCTTGCAACAACGATGACAAATCCAATGGTACATATAAATGAGGTTATTGAAAATCTTGCAAGCTATATGAAAGATAATAATCTTTCAGGTGTGGCGGAAATGTTAGGTATTCATGTTGAGGGGCCCTTTATTAATAAGGAACAAAAAGGGGCTCAACCAGAAGAGGCTATTCTAGTACCAAATGTTAGTGTATTTAAAAAATGGCAAACGCTATCTAGAGATAATATTAAAGTTTTAACATTTGCTCCTGAATTAGATAACCATTTTGAGTTACTAAAGGAACTTAAAAGTAACAATGTTATTCCGTCAATGGGGCATTCAAATGGTTCATATGATGAATGTTTGCAAGCTATAGATCATGGAGTTGAACATGCTACGCATCTCTTTAATGGAATGAGAGGGTTGCATCATCGAGATCCGGGTGTCGTTGGAAGTGCACTTTTAAATGATGATATTTTTGTAGAAGTCATCCCTGATGGCATTCATTTTCATCCAGACCTATTGAAAATGGTTGTTAAGTTGAAAGGGCTTGATAGAATGCTCGTTATTACAGACGGAATTCGAGCAAAGGGAATGACCGATGGGGTTTATGATTTAGGTGGTCAAAGGGTGAAGGTTAATGATGGTAAATGCATATTAACTTCAACTGGATCACTCGCAGGTAGTATCGTCACAATGAATAATGCACGACTGAATCTTATAAAATGGCTTGGGCTAACTATTCACGAACAACTGCAAATCACTTCCTCTAATCAAGCTAAGCGTCTAGGTGTATACGATCGAAAAGGATCTATTCAAACTGGAAAAGATGCTGATATCGTAGTTCTAGGAGAAAATGGTGCAGTGGAATTGACAATTTGTAGAGGTTTTGTCGCTTTTCAACAGAAAGACGCATTCAAATAATGTCAATCTTTATGAAATGATGATATATTGAATTTATGAAGAAGTAAGAAGAGGATGAGTAACGTATGAAACCGTTAGATCAAAAAAGTATTATTCCATTATATCATCAACTAAAGCAACGTTTAGATGCGCGCATTAGAGGAGGTGAATGGAAGCCAGGGGATAAAATAGATTCTGAAAATCGTTTAATGGAGTTGTTCCAAGTAAGTAGAAACACTGCGAAAAAAGCGATAGAAGAATTAGTTCAAGAAGGTACATTGTATCGTGTACAAGGAAAAGGAACTTTTGTTTCGAAACCTAAATTTGAACAATCACTAGGTGGTTTTTATAGTTTTAGTCGAGTTTTACAAGAACAAGGTCTACATCCAAAAGATCATGTGCTTGAAGTGAAGGAAGTCGAGCCATCAGCAACAGTAAGGCAAGGACTACAGCTTCCAGAAGATGAAATGGTCGTTGAAATAAAACGATTACGCTGTGCTGAAGAAGAGCCTATCATTCTTGAATCATCATTCATGCCTAAGTCAGTTATTCAAGATATGTCTGTTTTGCATGAAGTTGGTACGTTTTCCCTTTATGATTTATTGGCTGAACGATATAACGTGATAGTTGTTCGAGCTAAAGAGGCTTTCGAACCTGTTCTGATTCGCGAGGAAGAAAGTGTACTTCTAGAGACAGAAGCCGGTAAACCTGCTTTACTATTGGAACGAACAGCGTATGATACGAATAATCGCCCAGTAGAATTTTGTATTTCAATTGTACGTGGTGATCGTTGTAGATTTTACACTGAGCTTCATTAATACTCATAGAATTTTCTATGAGTTTTTAAATAATCAAAGTTAACCCAACAACCCATCTAATAGGAGGAAGAAACTATGTCATTAGTTACAACGAAAGAAATGTTAAAAGACGCTTACGAAAATCATTATGCAATCGGTGCATTCGGTGCGCACAATTTAGAAATAATAAAAGCAGTAATTGCAGGCGCTGAAGCAACAGGTTCACCAGTTATTCTGCAAACTACTGCCAGCACATATAAATATGTAGAAATGCCATATATGATTGCAATGGCAAAAGCAGCTGCCGAACAAGCAAAAGTACCAGTAGCACTTCATCTTGACCATGGTGAATCATTTGATATTGTGATGGAATGCTTACGTGCAGGTTACACATCTATTATGATTGATGGCTCAAGACTCCCATTAGAAGAAAATATTGCGCTTGTTCGTAAAGTAACGGCTGCCGCAAATGCAATTAATGTACCAGTAGAAGCGGAACTAGGAACAATTGGTGGTGTAGAGGATGATCTTGAATTAGAAGAATCTAAGGCATTTTTCACTGATCCGGTAATTGCTGAACGATTTGTGCGAGAAACTGGAATTTATTCATTTGCTCCTGCATTTGGAACAGCACACGGAAATTATAAAAAGGAGCCTAAGTTACAATTTGAATTACTAGGTGAAATTCAAAATTTAACAAATATCCCTCTAGTTATGCACGGAGCATCGGGTGTACCGGATGATAGTTTAAGAAAGGCATTAGATTATGGTGTTGCAAAAGTGAACTTCTCAACTGAATTGAAAGACATGTTCGCAGAAAAAGTTCGAGCATTTTTTAAAGAAAATCCTAATGAAAATGACCCACGCAAATATTTCATGCCTGCACGTGAAGCGCTTATTGAATTAGTAAAAACAAAGATTGTTACTCTACAAAAATGATAACAACTATCACGTTAAATGCAGCAATCGATCAGGTGTATGAAGTAGATTCGTTAGCAGTTGGAGGTACGAATCGAGTTTCAACCATAATTCAAGAAGCGGGCGGTAAAGGGATTAACGTTGCAAAAGTTCTTAAGGGTTCTGGAGCAGACGTTACTGTAGGTGGGTTTGCAGGTGGTATTAATGGTGAGAGAATTCGTCAGTTACTTTTGAAGAAACGTATTCCAAGTAAGTTGATTCAAGTAGAGGGTGAAAGCCGTGTCTGCTTAACTGTGCTAGATTCAAAGAAAAGTAAAGTAACAGAATTACTTGAGAGTGGTCCAGAGATTACTAAGGAAGAATGGCTATCAATGCTAAATTGGATAGATAATCAATCTAAACATGTGAAGTGGTTTGCATTATCCGGCAGTTTACCGAAAGGTTTACCAACAACGGCGTATGCTGAACTTATTGATATTATCAATACAAACGGTGCAAAAGCGATTCTTGACTCAAGTGGAGATGCTTTACGAAATGGTATCAAAGCAAAACCTTTTGCGATCAAGCCGAATGAATTTGAAATTGCGACAATTCTCGGCAAAGCAACTGTAAATGAAACTAATCTACTTGATATAGGAAAGCGCTTTGTAGATGATGGAGTTGAGCATGTCTGTTTTAGTTTAGGGGAAAAAGGTGCAATTTTTGTCAATAAAGATGGTTATTTCAGAGCAGATGCACCGAAAGTAGAGGTCGTTAACACAGTAGGAAGTGGAGATGCCTTTGTAGGTGGATTGTTATATGGATTAGCTAATGGTGAAGAACCATTAATAGCTTATAAAAGAGCATTAGCATGTGGTTCAGTCAACGCAATGTACAGCAAAATTGGTTTCATTGATTCGCAACAAGTTGCTGATTTAATGGAGCAAATTACAATCATAAAATTATAGATTGGGGAAAATAAATATGTATACTTATAAAGAAATAACTGGTCAAGGCGAACAACTTCAAAAGACTCTTGAAATTGTAGAGAGTTTAAATTTAGAAATCGGAAATGTAGATCAAGTCTTATTTACAGGTTGTGGAACATCATATTACATAGCAGCTTCAGCAGCTAAATATTTCCAAACGGTGACCGGCGTATTTGCTTCAGCAATCCCTGCATCTGAATTATTCCTTCATACATCTTCATGTATAGTACCAGGAAAAAAATATTTAATCGTTGCGATTTCAAGATCAGGAACTACTTCAGAAATACTTATCGCACTAGATCATTTAAAAGGCCATGCTGACCTTAGCACAATGGCGATTACTTGTAACGGTGATACGCCGATGGCAACTGCAGCAGATAAAGTGATAGCACTTGACCATATTTCTGAAAAAAGCGTCGTAATGACTCAATCATTCTCTAATATGTTGTATGGCCTACAAGTATTTGCTGCAACACAAGCAAATTCAACTCACAATTTAAATGAGTTAAAACAAATACCTCAATTAGTTGCAGATGCATTAACAAATGAAAACTTAACAAAAGTTGTCGCTGAGGATCTTACTAAAAAACGCATTATTTTCTTAGGATCTGGTTCATATAACGGTATTGCGAAAGAGGCAACACTAAAATTAAAAGAGATGACGCAAACAGAATGTGAAAGCTATTCTAATTTAGAATTTAGACACGGTCCTATTTCAATTGTAGACGAAACTACAGTAGTCATCTTGATGACTCAACTAGAAACAGCTGATTATGATCAAGCTCTAGTTAAGGATATACAAAGACTTGGTGGTTGTGTTCTTACTATTGGTACAACACCTGAAGGCTTTGAAGCGGACCATATTATTAAATTGACGGATGAAATTAGCGATTTAAATAGACATGGAATTTATGTTCCTTATCTGCAATTACTTGCGTATCAACGTGCGATTCATTTAGGATATAATCCAGATAAGCCTCGTAACCTTACTCAAGTAGTTAAATTGTCGTAATTGGATGGTGAATGAGAATGGAATACATTTTAGCAGCAGATGTTGGAGGCACTAAACTAGCTACAGCTTTGTTTCGCAAAGACGGGACTGTGGTAGAAGAAATCGTGATTCCAAGTGAAAAACATGACGGCGAAAAACTATTCCATTCACTAGTAGATTCTTTTAAGAATCTACTAGTGAATTCATGTGTGTACATGGATGATGTAAAAGGGATAGCATTGGGAATTCCCGGAATTGTAGACTCTGAAAAAGGGATAGCGGTTTTTCAAAATAACCTACCTTGGAGAGACTTCCCATTAGCAGATAGATTAGCGATTGAGTTTCCCGAAACACAGATTAAAATAGACAATGATGTGTATATGGCTACTTGGGGGGAATATACGAACCGTGGATTTACTAAAGAGTCTATGGTTTATGTGACGCTGAGTACTGGCATTTCTTGTTGTTCGATTCATCAAGGAGAGTTTTTACGAGGTGCTGGCATGGCAGGGGAAATTGGCTTTAGTCTAACAGACAACCTAGAGACAACGTTAGAACCTCTAGTTTCTGGTCCTGCATTGGAATCAAAAGGGCGAGAACATTTTAATAATCCTACATTAAAATTACATGAAATGATGGAATTATATTATCAAGGTAACGATGCAACAGTCTCTATCATAAACGAAGCAGTTACTTCGTTAGCTAAAGAAGTACATCATATTATGGTTTTTTTAGATCCGCACTGTATCGTTCTTGGCGGGGGTGTTTTTAATCATCATCCTGAGCTGATTAAGGCAGTTAAGAATGAGGTCAGTAAGTATCTTAGCCATCCATTATTAAAAGGAAAAGAAGAGCGTATTGAAGCAAGCGTATATAAAGGTGAAGCCGTATTACGTGGTGTTGCCTCAACAATAATAGAAGAAAAAAGATAAAAAATTAACCCTCATCCATAAGTTATCGGATGAGGGTTTTTTTGTTATCTAATGCGACTCTTAGTTTCTTTATCAAAGAAATGACTTTTTGAAAGATCGAATGCAAGTTTAATTTTTTGACCTGGTTGAATTAGTGAGTCAGAAGATAATCGAGCAATATATTGTTGACTATCTAATGCAGAATAGACCATTAATTCGGCTCCTGTTAATTCAGATACTTCAATATTCGCCTCAACTGTAGACTCTGTATGTTGAGCTAGTACCGATGGATCTTCAGAAATATGTTCAGGTCTAACACCGAGAATAATTTCTTTACCGTTATAGCCTTGGCTATTTAAGATTGCTAGTTTTTCTTGAGGAATTTTCAACAAGATACTTCCAGTTTTGAAGTAACCACTATCGATTTTACCTTCAAAAAAGTTCATTGCAGGTGATCCAATAAAGCCGCCTACAAATACGTTTTCGGGATTCTCGTATACATCTTTTGGTGTCCCAATTTGTTGAATTAGACCATCTTTCATAACGACAAGTCTAGAAGCCATTGTCATTGCTTCAGTTTGGTCATGTGTTACATAGATTGTTGTTGTTTTCAAACGCTTATGTAATTTTGCAATTTCAGCACGCATTTGAACACGCAATTTTGCATCCAAGTTTGATAATGGTTCATCCATTAAGAATACTTTTGCATCACGAACGATTGCACGACCTAGTGCAACACGTTGTCGTTGTCCACCTGATAATGCTTTCGGTTTACGATCTAAGTAGGGCTCAAGATCAAGAATACTTGCTGCATTTTTCACACGTTTTTCAATTTCTGCTTTTGAGAATTTTCTAAGCTTTAATCCGAACGCCATATTGTCATATACAGTCATATGTGGATAAAGTGCATAGTTTTGGAACACCATTGCGATATCGCGTTCTTTTGGAGGAACATTATTCATAGATTTACCATCAATGCTAAATTCCCCTTCAGAAATTTCTTCAAGTCCTGCAATCATACGAAGTGTTGTCGATTTCCCACATCCAGACGGACCTACAAGAACGATAAACTCTTCATCTTGGACACGCAAATTGAAATTAGAAACTGCCGTACTTCCGTCATCATAAACTTTAAAAATATCTTCAAGAACCATTTTTTCCATCTTAAGCACCCCTTTGATATCTCTCTTGATATATTAAAGTTTATCAATTTTAGCCAAAGCATCATATGTAAAATGTGCACAATTTTCTGACGTATTAATTGTGCGCTTTGTCTTCACTGGCTATCAAACTTGCACAATAAGAAACAAGGGCTCCATCAAAATACCGTACAGAAATCCCAGTGATATCTTGGAATTTTGTAAGACGATATTGAAGCGTATTTCTATGTACATGCAATTCTTTAGCAGTAACAGAAGCATTAAATCCATTTTCAAAAAAGAGCTGAACTGTCTGGAGTAATTCCATATCATACTCAATTGGTTCTAATACTTCTTTGCGGATCATCTGTTTCATTTCTTCTGACATTTGTTCAATTAAACTATAAGGAAAAGTCTTTTCCATCGTGTATATTTGTTCAGAATTATTTCTCGAAAGTCCTTTGAAGAACCATTCTTTTTCTTTTAAAAAATGAGGAGAAAAGGGTGCAACTGTCGAATGGAATTTCCCGATATACATCTGGACTTTTAAAAAAAAATCGCTTTCAAGTGCGACGATAAAAGAAGAGAAATCATCATAGGTATGTATATAGGATGACTTCTGTTCGATAAGAACTGCATCATGTGAAGAAATGAAAATAAGCTGAAGTGCATCGTCAAAATATGCACTAACGGCTTGTTTCAAATCGGTTTCTAATCCATCTTGCTCCTTAAAATGCAGCTGAATAATACGTATATCGCTATCCTCTTGTAAAGGAACAGGTCCGATATCTTGAAGAAATTGAATCCATTTATCCGATATCGAATTATCAGTTGGTGGAGTGGGTTTTATTTCTTTAAAAAGAGAAACTAGTAGAGCATACTCGCGATCGGATACTTCCTTTTTATCAATGATCATCCAAGTGTTAGTATGCTCGATATGGAAAATATATTTATTTTTTTCGCATTTAATAGGGCATTCGGATAATAGATCAATTGTTGGGAAAAGTGTTACTAAGTTATTGGACACTATTTGGATTCTCCTATCTTGAAGCAATTAGAACACACGAGTATCATAAAATGTTCTTTTCCTGCTTATGTTGTAAGTCAAGTAGATTTCATATGAATGATACTAAATGGTATAAGACAATCGAGAGTAAACGTACTTATATATCTATTATAAGATAAGTAACCTTATTTGACATAACTAAATTTTTGAAAATTTGCAACGATTAAAAATGCATAATAGTCATTTTCAAGTTATTTAAGGCATATCAATTAAGTCTAGGGTACATTTTAATGATCATACACTTTCTTCATTAATATGGGACTCTAAATATAGTAAGAAGCGTCATGGTTTTGACAATTATTTCTTTAGAGAATCAGGCTTGTAGATTAACCAATTTTAACCATACTGATATTGAAAAAATAATAGTTTTATTCTCTAACAGGTGTATTGTTTAGGGAGAAATTAGGTTGTTAATTACCGTTGAAATGGTTTTTATGTTCGATATTAACGTATGTTACTACATTGTTTAGTTGATTGTAGCGGAGGGTGCTTGCCCGCTGAAGGCGAGCATCCCGTAGTGGAAATCAACCTAGCACTTTAATAGTAAGAATCTTGTTGAATGTAGTCTGTAGAAATAATAATTAATTGGAGGTATTTATATGAAAAAGGTCACGCTTATTATCGTACTATTTATCGTATCACTTACAATTTTTGCACCAACGGAAATTGCGGCAGCGACAAAGGAATTTTATATTGTAAAAGATAGTGATTATGTATCGAGTGGTATCTACTTCTCCGACTCTAATGAGCAAGCAAATCCGCTAGTTATGTTCAATCTTTATAATACTAATAATAAAGTGAAGCAAACACTTGGATTAAAGGACCTTACAGCTCAGTATAAAATAGCTTCTAATGTTGGAAATCCTATACATGATTATAATAGTTCAATCTTTACGTTTCAAAATGAGGAATCTACAGTATACTTCACATTGCCCGTCTTTCGTACTGAAAGTCTCTTTGGACCGGCAGAAGGTTACGCTTTAAACTTATATGAAATGACAGAAAATGGGGAGAAAAGGTTAGTTATAGACGATTATATTCCATCCAATACTGTCACACCGTTTATTATAATAGGATCTAATTTATTTTATGTTACTTATAATAAACAATCGATGAGTGAATATGATTTTAAAGTATGTGATTTGAAATCAAAAGAGCAAAAGACATTACAGAAATCCGTTGATAGCTTTTGGCTACAAGATGATGTAATTTATTTCACAAATGATGGGATGCTTTATTCAATGAATCAAGATGGCGGGGATATAAAACAATTCAAATCCATTGATTATTTATACAATGCTTTAGGTTTTGAGGCGAAAAGTTTCGGTGTCACAATAAATGGCGTCCTTATTTATTATAATGGTAGAGTAGGAAGTTATTATTATTTAGATACGATGAGAGGTAAGAGCTATAAGTTCCCAAAAATCAATTTTTACGAGGGAAATCAATACATTGACTATCCATCTCAAAGTATTATCTATACAGACAAAAAAGGCATAAAAATATACGATGGCAAAACGAAAAAAACGGTACTGATTAAAAAAACAAAGACAATTCCCTACATTCATCAGGTGAATATGGAAAGTAGAAAAATTCAATATGTAAATGGTAGTCATTTGTATGAAATCGGATTTTAAATGAATATGTTAGATGGTTAATTATCATAAAACCACAAGAAGATAATAAAAAGTTGCTTGTGGTTTTATTTTCACCTTTCTTGAATGCTAGTTTAGTTGAGATTTATTAAAATTAGGTTCTTCATAATGATTAAATTATTCATCATTTTAGTTTTGTATACGAATAAACAAAATAAGTAAATAGAGTAAAACCCATTTTTCTCCTTATAATTAGGAGTGAAATGGGTTTTAGTTTTTTGTCGTAAATTTTAAATTTTATAGCACATTATGTATAAAGGACTGCTAGATAAGTACATACTTTTGCCAAGATAAAAGTCCAATCGGAGGAGGGGAATTCACTATGAGCTTTTCAGAAAAAAATACTACTAATTCTCCTGATTCAGAAAATAAGGATTCTCAAAAACTAATCTTAACGCGCCTTACTGAAAATATAAAAAAAATCAAAGAAGTCCTTGGAAATAGCACCGATATCATAATACGTGAGGTTGCAATTGGGAAATCTAAAAAGCAGCGTATTGCAATTATTTATACTGACGGACTAGCTGATAAAACGGCTATTACAGATTTTATCATGGAATCTCTAATGTTGGACTTAGATACTACTCTCGACACAAACTCGGAAGATGTTATTCAATATCTAAAGGATTTTTGTCTTACAGTGGGTGATGTTAATGATATTACTGATTTTCAAACATTATTTCAGTCTATTCTAAATGGAGAAACAGTCATACTGCTAGAAGGTCAAACTAAAGGTATTTCCGCAAGTACTAAAAGTGCAAAGGATCGAGCGGTATCTCAGCCTACTACAGAATCAGTTGTCAAAGGGCCTCAGGAGTCATTTACAGAAACTCTTCGTACGAATACGGCTTTGATTCGACGCAAAATTAAAAGTCCAAATCTTTGGATAAAATCAAGGGTTATTGGGAAAGTAACACAAACAGACGTTGCTGTAATGTATATAAATGGAATTGCAAACGATAAAATAGTTAAAGAGGTATTTACTCGTTTAGATAGTATTGATATCGATGGAATTCTTGAGAGTGGTTATATTGAAGAGCTGATTCAAGATTCAAATTACACACTTTTCCCCACTGTCTATAACTCAGAGCGTCCGGATGTAATTGCAGCGGAACTATTAGAGGGTAAAATAGCTATCCTAGTAGATGGTACGCCGTTTGTCCTTATTGTGCCTGCAATACTTACATCTTTTTTACAATCTGCAGAGGATTACTATCAACGCTCAATTGTTAGCACTCTAATACGTATTTTAAGGCTTGGGGGAATAGCTGCTGCTTTAATGGCTCCGTCGCTTTATATAGCAATAACTACCTTTCATCAAGAAATGCTACCGACACCTATGCTAATTAGTATCGCTTCCCAACGAGAAGGGGTACCGTTTCCGGCATTTGTTGAAGCTTTACTTATGGAAGTTGCCTTTGAAATATTAAGAGAAGCTGGGCTTCGAATGCCAAGGACGATAGGACCAGCAGTGTCGATTGTAGGTACATTAGTTATAGGACAAGCAGCGGTAGAAGCGGGGATTGTCTCAGCGGTAATGGTTATTATTGTGTCTATCACAGCCATATGTAGTTTCCTTTTTCCAGCATATGAAATGTCCAGTACAATTCGTGTGTTGCGGTTTCCTTTAATGGTATTATCGGCTGCTTTTGGTTTATTTGGACTTTTTATGGGTACGATGGCCATAATCCTTCATTTATGTAGTCTTCGCTCTTTTGGAGTACCTTATATGACTCCTTTTGCACCATTAGTCCCTGAGGATCAAAAGGATGCGATACTACTGTTTCCACGTAGTTCCTTATTAACTCGACCTCGTTTAATCAATCAAATTAATACTAAAAGAGGAAGCAAGTCTACGAAGAATAATGTAAATAATTAACGATATTTGTATGTAAAATAGTAATGATAGAGGTGATCGACATGAAAAGAATAACAATAATTATATTTCTTCTCTCGCTCACTCTACTATTGAATGGATGTTGGAGCAAACGTGAATTAAATGAATTAGCTATTGTTATGGCATTGGGAATTGATAAAATAGACGATGAATTTGAGGTATCAATGCAAATTGTTAACCCGAGTGAAATTTCTACGAAAAACACTGGTGGTAAGAATTCTCCTGCTGTCACTTACCATGCAAAGGGTAAATCATTATTCGAAGCTGCACGGAGAATGACTACAATAATGCCTAGGAAACCCTATATGTCTCATCTTCAAATGCTAGTAATAGGAAAAGAATTGGCAGCTGAAGGGATAAAACAATCTTTAGATTTCCTATCAAGAGATCATGAAATTCGAAATGACTTTTACGTTGTCGTAGCCGATCAATCAACTGCAAAAGAAGTATTGAATGTTTTAACACCTATAGAAAAGGTACCTGCTACCAAGTTGAAGAATTCTAATGAAGGTTCTCAAAAGTCATGGGCAACGACTTCAATCATTCAATTAGATAAATTAATAAACAATCTAAGTAGTGATGGAAAGAGTACAGTATTGTCAACAATTGAAATAGTGGGGGACACAAAGTTAGGTATTGACCAAACAAATGTAGAAAGAATCAAAACACCCGTGTTACTGGAATATACAGGATTATCAGTATTCAAAGAGGATAAGTTAGTAGGGAAATTAAATGAAGAAGAAAGCCAAGGTTATAATTTTCTAAAGGATGAGCTAAAAAGTACAATAGAAATCATGTCTTGTCCAAAAGGTGGGAAATTATCAACAGAAATAATTAAATCAAAAACTAAAGTGAAAGGAAAAATAATAAATGGTTCCCCTTCAATTGATGTCACTATCAATGTGGATCAAAACGTTGGTGAAATTGAATGTGATATCGATTTAAGTAAAATCAAGACGATGCATATGATAAATAAAAGTACAAGCAAACTAATTAAGGGGAAAATAAAAAAATCACTTGATAGCATCCAAAAGAAATATCAAGCTGACGTGGTAGGTTTTGGTGAAGCTATTCATCGTGCTGATCCAAAAGAATGGAAGAAGATAAAGGGAAACTGGGAATCGCTATTCCCTGAGTTGAAGGTTAATGTAAAAGTAAAAGTCAATACACGTGGATTAGGTACTGTGCAAAACTCATTGCTATACAAGACAAAGGAGTAATCTCATATGCTTCCAACAATAGGGATATTAGTTATTTCTACGGCCATTTCGCTGTTTGAAATGCCAAAACTATTGAAAAATAATAAAACAAAAGAATTATGGGTTTTTATAATATTACTATTAATTGGTACAAGCTTGAGTATAGCAGTATGTTTAAAAGTTAAGCTTCCTAATCCATTAGATTGGATAACTTTTATTTATAAACCATTTAGTGAATTTATTATGACAACATTAAAGTAGAACAGCAATTTTAACGACATCTTCGAAATGTTAAAAAATAATTTAACAGTAAAAGAGGCAAGGAAACCGTGAATAAACAAATGATTAGTGTACGACAATTAACCATAATTGTCATGTTTTTTTCTATTGGTACAGCTATATTAATTTTGCCAGCAAGTATTTCACAACAGGTTAAACAAGATGCATGGATAGCCACTCTTTTAGGTGTAGTATTAAGCTTATTAGTTGTCAAACTATTTATCATAGTAGGGAATATTACGACTAATCTAACTTTAGTGGAATCCTATGAAAATATTTTAGGCAAATATGTGGGGAAACTTATTTCTATTGCCTTCGTATTATTTTCCTTTTTTGCTGCTGGAGAACTCCTTTTTTATTTAGGGGATTTTATGAAGTCTGCAGTTATGCCTGAAACACCTTTAGCAGCTTTTGGAACAATGTTTATGCTCGTTATTTGTTTTGGCGTTTACTTAGGGATCGAAACATTTGCACGTTCTGCTGAAATACTGTTCCCTATATTTGTTCTAATATTTGTTCTATTTGTCATTTTCATATCTCCTCAAATAGACATAAAGAATATTCAACCTATATTAGAAACGAGAACTAAACCATTGATACATAGCATATTACTTTTTACAAGTACATTTTCCTTCCCTTTAGTTGTTATGTTGATGGTTTTTCCTGCTTCCGTAAATATAAATAAATCAGTATCAAAAGGAATTTATATAGGTATAGTAGCTGGGGGAATTGTATTAGTTTCTGTAATCACTTTAGCAATCTTAGTCCTCGGAGCATCAAATGCCTCGCAGAAGTCCTATCCCAGCTATGCAATGGCTCAGAGAATATCTATAGGGAATATTCTTCAACGTATTGAGATAATAATGGCCTTTTTATGGATTACTACAATTTACATTAAGACGTTCATGTATTTTTATGCATCAGTTTTGGGTTTATCTCAAATACTCAAGATTAAAGATTATCGACCTCTTGTCTTGCCAATGGGGATGATTTTAATCGCCATTTCACTAATTATACATCCTAACATAATTCATTCAAATAAATTTAGTGAAGAGGTATGGTTACCGTATTCATTTACTTTTGCAATCTTACTTCCATTATTATTAGTCGTCGTTGCAAAATTAAGGAAGATAAAAAGTGAGTGATTGGTCGTTTACAGAGGGATTTCAATAATTGGAGTAAAACTTAGCTTGACTAACGGTAACAACTATAATAAGAAAACCACTAGCAGCCGTTCAAAATTTGCTTGTGGTTTTTATTTTTTCATTTCAATACGATTCACTGTACTATTTACAAGTTTGTGCGCTTTTATAAAAAATATTTCCAATTATTTTTGACGGGAAAAGGAAAATATATATTTTTAATATAAATAACGGATAAAGAAAAAATCAAGTTCATTAATGTTCTTATAAATATCCATTTAATATGGCTTCTTCCTTAATCGCTCCTATTATCATTAATTCATCTGACAGGGAAGGAAATGTTGTATTTTTCCATCCTTCTATAAAGTGTACGTACACTTATTCCTAGTTGATCGGCAACTAACTTCTTACCTTCATAATCAAAACCAAAACGATTTAGTGCTTGAAGTATTCCTTCCTTTTCCATTGCCTTTAAATCATTTTTTCCCTTCAACTTCTTAGGTGAATGGGTGAGTGTTGAATGTAAGAAATCAGGAAGTGAAGATTCTGTGAGTTGATTGCTTCTCTCCATATTCATACTATACTCAATGACATTTTCGAGTTCGCGAATATTTCCTGGCCAGTGATAATGTTGTAATCTTTTTAAATAGCCTTCTGAGCATGTCTGAATGAATTTACCTGTCCGATTTTGAAGACGATCTATTAAGATAGGGACTAATGATTCTATGTCTTCTTTTCTTTCTCTTAATGCTGGTAAGTGGATTGGGATGACATTTAATCTATAATACAAGTCTGAACGGAATTGTTTAGCCTCCATCATTTCCTCAAGAGGTTGATTAGTGGCAGCAATCACACGAATATTCACTTTCTTAGGATTGATTCCGCCTATTCGATTAACCATCCCATCTTGTAAAACTTTTAATAGCTTTGGTTGTAAATGGACAGGCAAATCTGCAACTTCATCTAAAAATAATGTTCCTCGATCTGCAAGTTCAAAATACCCTGGCTTGCCTTTTTTGTTTGCCCCAGTAAATGCTCCTTCCTCATATCCGAATAATTCACTTTCAAATAATGTTTCAGGAATGCTAGCACAATTGATTTCTATGAATTTACCTTTTCTTATCATACTTTGCTCATGTATAAACTTTGCTAAAAGGCTTTTTCCTGTACCCGTTTCACCTGTAATAACGATTGAAGATGTACTGTTAGCAATTCTAGAAAGAAGTTCTTTTAGTTTTTTTAGTTGAGTATTGTTCCCAATAATATAATTAATATTTTCCTTCGAATCTCTCCCTGTGTACTTAAATTCTCCGGAACCAGCCAATATCGTTAAAATGATATCGCTTAATTGTGTTAACCAGTACTTAAATTGATCTTGTTGTGCTATTAACTTTTCTTGCCCCTCTGAAGTGAAACTGACAAAGGAAAGAAAGCCATAATGGTTATCATTTTTTGTGATTTTAATTAGAATTTCTGCTTTTGAAGGGCAGTTCGATTGGAAGTGGCAACCTTTACACATTTTCATATGTCCGGGGTCTTTTACAAAACTAACAGCTTCTTTGTTTTGTTTTTGAAAAAATGGTATATAGACTCGATCTTTTTTTTGTACTTTATATTCTTCAGTGGATGCTATTAATAGACCTTCATAATTAAAGAAAGCAATTTCGACTTGTAAAAGTTCTGCAAATGTTCGAATAGTCTTTGTAATTGAGGAAATAGATGACATTCATACAACCTCCCACTGTTAGAGTGTAATTATTTCTGAAAAGTAAGTTTAGACACAGAAATCGAAATATCAATCAACCATTCTACTAAATAATTAGTGTTTTTAATTATATTTACTTTTCCATAATGGAATAATTATGATGTCATAATTGTAGATGAATAGAGTTAAAATTGTCAATTTTCAGTCAATAATGACAAAATGACAATTTTCTTTTGATCAAAAGCTAGGAATGATAACGAATGTAAGTTGGCACGCTATTTGCTTTATTATTTATAAAACAGTTCAAGGGGGTTTTTACATGGAAATGGATTATTTTAAACTTACTAACAAAGTAGCAGTTGTAACAGGAGCAGCCTCTGGAATTGGATATGCTACAGCAGAGCTTTTGGCTGAAGTAGGTTTACGTGTCATTTTACTAGATATCGATGAAGTAAAAGGTACGCAAGCCGCTAGAACAATTCTGGAGCGGGGTTATCAAGCACAATTTATAAAATGTGATGTGACAAGTGCAGCAAATTGCCAAGCAGTAAGTGAGGAGATTAAGCAAACATATGGCAATGTAGATGTACTTTTCAATAATGCAGGTATTATTAAACGAAAAACTGTTGTGGATTTAGAAGAACATGAATGGGATGCAGTTATAGATGTTTCATTAAAAGGTGTTTATCTTCTATCTAAATTCATCATTCCTATTATGGCTGAAGGTACAGGTGGAAGTATTATCAATACCGGATCTGGTTGGGGACTAAAAGGTGGTGACAAAGCTGCGTCATATTGTGCGGCAAAGGCTGGTGTTGTCAATTTGACAAAAGCAATGGCAATTGACCATGGACCACAGAATATCCGTGTCAATTGTATCTGTCCAGGGGATACAGATACACCGTTATTGAGAAGTGAGGCACAACAGTTAAATCTCGAAGAAGGCTCTTTCTTAAAAGATTCCGCAGTGAACCGTCCATTGGCACGATTAGGAACACCACAAGATATTGCTAAGGGAGTTTTATTCTTAGCAAGCGATTTATCAAGTTGGGTAACAGGAACGGAATTAGTAGTTGACGGTGGCGGCTTGGCATAACGATAACCAAAATATTAGGAGGTAATACTATGACAAAAAAGGTGCACCCATACATCCCAAATATGGTCCCTAAAGTTAAGGAAGAAATGCTTAAAGCAATTGGGGTAGAAAACAGTATGGAATTATATTCATGTATCCCTGAAGAACTTCGGCTGAAGGAAGAAATGAATATACCAAAAGCATTAACAGAATACGAATTACGAAGACATATTGAAGGTCTTTTGAAGAAAAATATTAGTACAAACGACTATATTAACTTTTTAGGTGCCGGCTGTTGGCAACATTTTGTTCCAGCAGTTTGTGATGAAATCAATCAAAGATCTGAATTCTTAACAGCTTATGCTGGAGAGCCGTATGAAGATCATGGTAGATTTCAGTCATTATTTGAATATCAAAGTCTATTAGCGGAACTTGTAGATATGGATGTTGTGAATGTACCTACATTCGATTGGGGGCAGGCTGCGGCGACTTCAATTAGAATGGCCGCTCGCATTAATGGAAGAAAGAAAGTTTTAATAGCTTCTACAGTTGCTCCAGAAAGAACAAAGATTATTAATAACTACGGTTCACCAGAGCTCGAATTTACCAATATCGCTTTCGATCTTGATACAGGTTTAATGGACTTAGATGACTTGAATAGTAAAATTTCAAATGAAGTAGCAGCGATTTACTTTGAAAATCCATCCTATTTAGGATTTATTGAATCCCAAGGTAATGAGATTTCTGAAATCGCTAAAGATCATGATGTATTACTTGTTGTAGGGGTGGATCCTATCTCATTAGGTGTATTGGCACCACCAAGTAATTATGGAGCTGATATTGTTTGTGGAGATTTACAACCACTTGGTATGCATATGAATTACAGCGGTGGCCAAGCAGGTTTTATCGCTACTCGTGATGAAGAAACTTTCATTAATGAGTTTCCATCACGTTTATTTGGCATCGTACCAACAATAAAAGAAGGGGAATATGGATTTGGTGATGTGGCGTATGAACGTACTTCTTTTGCCCAAAGAGAAAAAGGGAAAGAATCAGTTGGTACTCAAACGGCATTATGGGGAATCACAGCTGGCGTGTACTTATCTTTATTAGGACCTGAGGGGATGTATGAATTAGGGCAAACCATTATGCAAAATAGTCAATACACAGTAAAGAAATTGAATAAAATTGCGGGTATACAAGGTTCTAGAATTGTTTCACCATTCTTTAAAGAATTTATTGTAGACTTTAACAAAACGGGAATCTCTGTTCAAACAATTAATGAACTGTTATTAGAAAAGAAAATTTTTGGTGGTAAGGATCTTTCAAAGGAGTTCCCAGAGTATGGACAATGTGCTCTATTTTGTGTGACAGAGGTTCATACGAAAGAAGATATGGATTGTTTGATAGATGCACTTGAAGAGATTGTAACAAAATAAACGTCTACAAAAGGAGTTTTGAGAATGAAACCAATAAAAAGAACTGAAGCTACTCGCGATTTTCATCAAGCGAAATGGAATGAACCTATTATTTTTGAACTTCATCAAGAGGGAGAAAAAGGTGTTGAAGTACCACTAGCAAATGAAGAAGTGGTATCAACGGTTGGTGACGGTGTTTCTACTATTCCTGCATCTATGTATAGAAAAAATAGACCGAATATTCCAGAAATTGGTCAAGCACGTGTACTTCGCCATTACTTACGACTGTCTCAAGAAACACTGGGATCAGATTTTAATGTAGAAATCGGCCAAGGTACATGTACGATGAAATATATCCCGAAAATAAATGAATTATTAATTAGAAATCCCAAGATGATGGACCTTCACCCACTTCAAGAAGAGAGCACTGTACAAGGGATGTTAGAAATTATTCATAATTTAGATTTGTGTATGCGTGAAATTTCAGGGATGGGTGCTTTTTCATTCCAGCCAAGTGGCGGAACACAGGCATTATTTGCGATGGCTTCAATCGTTAGAAAATATCATGAAACACGTGGTGAAGGAGCTCAACGTGACGAAATCATCACAACTATATTCTCGCATCCATCACAAGCAGCAACGGCTGTTGTGAAAGGATATAAAGTGATTACATTACATCCAGATGAAAATGGATTCCCAGATATTGAGAAATTAAAAGAAGTGGTTTCTGAAAGAACGGCTGGGTTTGTTGTAGCAAATCCTGAAGATACTGGAATCTTTAATTCTAAAATTAAAGAGTTTACAAAGATTGTGCATGAAGCGGGTGGAATTTGTTATTACGATCAAGCAAATGCAAATGGCTTATTAGGTATTACAAGAGCAAAAGAAGCGGGCTTTGATATGTGTTTCTTTAATCTTCATAAAACATTCGCTGCACCTCATATGTGTGGGGGGCCTGCAACAGGAGCTCTAGGGGTTACTGAAGCATTAAAAGAATATTTACCAGGTCCAATTGTTGAATATGATGGAGAAAAATATTCATTAAATAATAATTTACAACACTCAATTGGCAAAGTACGTGCATTTCATGGCGTAGCCCAAACAATCTTAAGATCTTATGCATGGATACGCGCATTAGGTCCAGATGGATTACGAGAAGTAGCCCAAACGGCAGTATTAAATAATAACTACTTATACCATAAAGTACAAAAAATTCGTGGTGCAAGTGCCCCTTACGTTAAAGGTCAACGATTAGAACAAGTTCGATATAGTTGGGAACAAATGGCTAGTGAAACAGGTATTACTACAGAAGATGTACAAAGAAGGATGACTGATTTCGGTCTACATTACTGGACTAGTCACCACCCGTATATTGTTCCACAACCATTTACACTAGAACCAACTGAATCCTATTCAAAAACAGATTTAGATGAATACATTAATGCGCTTCAGCAAATTTCAAATGAGGCATATAACAATCCTGAAATTGTAAAAAATGCCCCTTACAATAGTACAATTCATCAACTAGTTGAAGAAGATTATTTAGATAATCCTGAGAAATGGTGTATTACTTGGAGGATGTATCAAAAGAAAGTATTAAAACCAGAACTTATTAAGTAAAAGGAAAGGCAATCAATTGAGAAGAATTGATTGCCTTTGTTCCCTAGAAAAAGAATAAAAGTTTGAAAAAATTAAGTCTTTTGAATAATGTCAAGCTAATTTATATTCAAAAAAAAATAAGGGGCGGATGAAAATGAAGAAGAATAAAAATGCTTTATTATCTCTTTTTGTTGGATTAATAGTTATTTTTGTGTTAAGTGCTTGTAACAGTAATGCTTCAAACAATTCTAAAGGAAACGAAAAGACTGATAATAATAAAGTGAAGATGGATCTTGTAAATGAGGGGAAATTGACTTTCGCAATGAGTGGCCTTTTAAAACCGCTAAACTATAAAGAAAACGAAAAACTAGTAGGGTTTGATGTTGAAATTGGCACTGAGATTGCAAAACGAATTGGATTAGAGGCTAATCCAGTAACAAACCCATGGGAAACGATTATACAAGGGTTAAAAGGAAAAAAATATGATGCGATTATTGGCAGTATGACAGCTACAGAAGACCGCTCTAAACAAGTAGATTTCTCAGATCCTTACTACACTTCTGGAGCACAAGTATTTGTAGCAGAGGGGAATAATGAGATAAAGGCTAAAGAGAATTTAAAGGATAAAACAATTGGTGTAATGCAAGCGAGTACTTATACAGATGATGCAAAAAAATATACAACAAAAATTAAGAACTTTCCAAGTGATATATATGCATTGCAAGATTTGCCTCCAGGTCGTGTAGATGCAGTAATTACAGACCGTATTGTAGGCGTTTCTGCAATTAAGGAATCAGGTTTGAAAATTAAACCAATCGATGATGTGATCAAAACTGAAGAAATTGCAGTTGCGATAAATAAAGGAAATCCAGAGTTATTAAAAGCAATTAATGAGGCAATAGCATCTATGGTTGAAGATGGAACATATGAAAAAATCAGCACAAAGTGGTTTGGAGTAAATCTTCTTGATAAAAAATAGAGTTTAAATTTAATAGTATAGGATTTAGAAAGGAGGAGATTGTTAGTGAACTTCTTATCCAATATTGCTTCTATATTTCAAACGCATGGAATTGAATTTTTAAAAGCGACATTAATAACAGTAGAACTTACCTTTGTATCACTAATAATAGCTACTATAATTGGTTTAGTATTTGCATTTTTTAAAGTCTCAAATATTAAAATACTAGGAAAAATTGCAGATATATATATATTCTTAATTCGTGGAATGCCGTTAATTGTTCAATTAATGTTCTTATACTATGGTATTTCAAGTGTTTTTGTATTATCAGATTTTACGGCAGGAGCTTTAGCATTAGGGATACACTCAGGAGCTTATATAGCTGAAATTTTCCGTGGTTCTATCCAATCTATTGACCGTGGACAGGTGGAGGCAGCTCGCTCATTAGGTATGCCATATATGTTGGGAATGCGACGTATTATACTTCCTCAAGCTTTCAAAAGAGCTATTCCAGCGCTTGGAAATCAATTTATCATTGGTTTGAAGGATTCATCGTTGGTGGCTTATATTGCAGTTTCCGAACTATTTAATCATGCCCTATCTGCCCAAGCGGCTAACTATATGCCGTTTGAAACGTATTTTGTAGTCGGTATTTATTATTTAATCTTAGTTCTAATCTTCACACTTCTATTCAATAAACTGGAGAAAAAATTAGATGTTGGAGGGAGAGAGAAGAAAAATGATAAAACTGAAAAATTTGCGTAAATCATTCGGTGATTTAGAAGTGCTAAAAGATATTACTTTAGAAATACAGAAGTCAGAAGTTGTTGTATTAATTGGTGCAAGTGGTTCAGGGAAAAGTACTCTCCTTAGATGTCTGAATTTTCTTGAAATTAATAATGGTGGGCAAATAGAGATTAACGGAAAATTAATTGATGCTGGAAAAGAGAATCTAAATAAAGTTCGTGAAAATATGGGAATGGTATTTCAACATTTTAATTTGTTTCCTCATTTATCGATTTTACAAAATGTTATAGAAGCACCTGTTCATGTGAAAAAACAAAGTAAGGAAGACGCTACAAGAAAGGCAAAGGAACTTTTACAAAAAGTAGGTTTAGCAGATAAAGCAAACTTTTATCCTGATCAATTGTCTGGTGGTCAAAAACAGAGAGTCGCGATAGCAAGGGCCCTTGCTATGGAACCTGAAGTAATGTTATTTGATGAACCGACATCTGCTCTAGACCCAGAGTTAGTAGGAGAAGTTTTAGAAACGATGAAAAATCTAGCGAGGGAAGGAATGACAATGGTTATAGTAACCCATGAAATGGGATTTGCTAGGGAAGTAGCTGATCGTGTCATCATGTTAGCTGATGGGAAAATAATTGAAGAAGGACCTCCGTCTGAATTTTTCAAAAATCCAAAAGAAGAAAAAACAATCCGTTTTTTACAGCAGGTTTTATAAAGGCAATTAATCAGTGTTCAGAGTTTATTTTAGAGGAGTGTATTTATATGTTGACTTGTTATGATGATGTTTTAAAAGTAACGGATGAATTAGTTGGCGTAGAAAGTATCGTAAATACTAAGGGTGAGATTGAAGTAGCTAAGAGATTATATGATTTAATCTTCTTACAAAGTTATTTTAAAAGTAACCCATCCCATGTATTCATGTCACGTACAGAAGATGATAAAGTCGAACGGTACAATGTCTTTGCTTTTGTCAAAGGTACAAAGGCAAAATCAAATAAGACGATTATTTTAATGGGGCATACCGATACAGTAGGAATTGATGATTTTAGTCATTTGAAAGATAAAGCATGTTCACCAAGTGAATTAAAGAAAGCGCTTGCAAATGAGAAGCTTCCGGAATTAGTGAAAGAACATTTACTATCAGATGAATGGCATTTTGGACGTGGAGTTTTGGATATGAAGAGCGGAGTTGCAAGCCATTTCTACTTATTAAAGTATTACTCAGAACATCCTGAAGAGCTTATTGGTAATCTTGTATTCTTCGCAGAATGTGACGAAGAAGATAGTTCTCATGGTGTTTTATCTGGTCTGAAGGATTTAAAACGATTAAAGGAAGAACATCTTTTTGATTATCAAGCATTAATTAATTCAGATTTTGTTGCCCCTCGCTACGAAGGTGACCCTAATCGATATATCTATAAAGGAACAGTCGGAAAGTTATTACCTTCTTTTTTTATCACTGGTGCTGAAACACATGCAGGATCTAGTTTTGAAGGATTAGATCCAAATTATATTGCGGCGGAGTTAACGAGACAGATTAGTTATAATCCCGATTTATGCGATCAATCATTCGGTGAAACCCCTATGCCACCAGTTTCGTTGAAACAAACTGATTTTAAATCAACTTACACGATACAAACAGCATTATCAGCATACGTTTACTATAATTTTTTTATCCAATCATGGTCACCTAAAGAGGTACTTTCTTTGTTAAAAGAACAAGCGGAAATGGCCTTTGATAACGGGATTAATACAATGAAGGAAAGACATCGAAAATATTGTGAAATAAGTGGGCAACCGTATTCAGAATTACCGTGGATAACTAGAGTAATTGTGTATGAAGATATGCAAAAAACGTTGGTGGAACTTTATGGAGATAGATACTTAGACCATATGAAGCAATTTAAAGAAAATCTACTATTAGATGAAACGTTGGATGTTCGGATGTTTTCCGCACGAGTGGTTGAAGAAGAATGGAATTGGATGAAGGATAAAAGTCCAGCAATCATTCTATTTTACTCTTCACTCTATTCCCCTCGTGTCGATTTGAGTGGGAAAAATGAAAAAGAGCAAAATTTGATAGAGGCATTGGACTATGCAATCGAAGTTGTGCAACCTCATTATTCAAAACCAATAGTAACACGCAACTATTTCCCCTATGTATGTGATATGAGCTGTGTTGCATTAAGTGATGGGGAAGATGATATAAAAGCAGTTATTGAAAATAATCCGAGTTGGGGCACAAAGCATTATGTAAACTATGAGGCAATCCGTGAAATAAATGTTCCAACAATAAACATTGGCCCATATGGATACGATGCCCATAATCGATATGAGCGTACGGAACTAGTTTACACGATGGAAGTAGTTCCTAATCTAACCAATCAAGTTATTAGAAAGTTATTAGGAATGGAAGTAGTTGAAGTAGAAAAGTAGAAAGTGGATACGAATAGATAGTTTTATTAAAAAAATTTTTGCAAAGGGTGTGAAGTTTCGTGGGATTCGGAAGATATTCGGATAGTCTCCAAAATAAACGTGTTGTAGTGACAGGAGGCGCTAGTGGTATTGGTCTAGCCACATCGCTTCGATTTGCTGCAGAAGGATCAATTGTAACCATATTTGATAACAAAGAAGAACAATTAAAAAAAACTTTAGAAGAACACTCTGCTATTAAATACGGGGTTTTAGCTGATGTTAGTAATCCTGATGAAGTGAAAGAAGCCTTTAAAGAAGTTGATGAGGTAATGGGTGGAATTGATATTTTAATATCAAATGCTGGAATTAGTATAAGAAGCAAATTTATAGATATCACTCCAGAACAATGGAAAAAAGTAATTGGTATTAATTTAGATGGAATTTTTTACACAGCACAAGAAGCAGCTAAAAGAATGTTGATTCAAGGTAGTGGGGTTATTTTAATGACAGCCTCTACAAATGGAATAACAGGCCATCCATATTACGCCGATTATAATGCATCAAAAGCTGGTGTAAACCTTTTAGCAAAAACAATGGCTTTAGAACTTGCGCCAACGATTCGTGTAAATACAGTATGTCCGGGTTATGTGTTAACAGCTATGCAAATCGCCGAGTATTCGCCTGAAATGTTAGAGCAGGTTAATGAAAATATCCCACTTAAAAGACATGCGACTCCTGAAGAAATTGCAGGGGTTTATGCGTTCCTAGCTTCTGATGAGGGGGTATATATTACAGGTCAGAATATCCCTGTAGACGGAGGAGAACTAGCTTAACAACATCATTTTTTGTTTACTTTATTTTCGCTTAATTCAAATACTCTATCAAATTTATGTAATAGAACTTAGATTATTAAGTAAATTGAATAACAGACTATTAATAAGGCGTTTTAAGAGTAATTGTAAAAGGGGTGTTGATTATGGAAATGCAAACTGAGAAAAAGGGCAGGTTCAAAGTTCCTCATGTATATGTCATTTTGTTTTCTGTCATTATAATTGGAGCTATTTGTACTTACATTATACCAGCTGGAGAATTTGATCGTATCGAACAAGATGGTAGAACGATTGTGGTACCTGGAAGTTATCATGAAATACCAGAAAATCGAACGACAATTTTAAATGTATTTGAGTCGATTCATAAAGGGATGATTGCCACTGCCCCGCTAATTTTTTATATATTTATAGTAGGTGGAGCATTTGGAATATTGAGAGCTACAGGGGCTATTGAAGGTGCAGTTCATAGCATGGCGAAAAAAATTGCTGGCAGAGAGCAGCTCTTAATCCCAGTATTAATGACTTTCTTTGCATTATCTGGTGCGATGTTAGGGTTAGCAGAGGAGACTATTCCCTATATAACTATTCTAATCCCGTTAGCAGTTCTTATTGGGTTTGACTCAATGGTTGGTACAGCAATCGTACTACTAGGAACTTCTGCAGGCTTTACGGCTGCTTTTATGAATCCATTTACGGTTGGTATAGCCCAAGGAATCGCAGAATTACCCATTTTCTCAGGTATGTATTTAAGAATCATCTTCTTTGTCATTTTCTTAACGGTTAGTATTTGGTATGTCATGCGATATGCAAATAAAATAAAAAAGAACCCAAATGCAAGTGTTATGTTCGGTGAAAAAAATGCACTCATAGATAGTTCGGATTCAAACCAAACATTTCCTTTTACTACACGGCACAAACTCGCTTTTTTTGTATTATTAGGGACGTTAGTAGGGCTAGCTGTGGGTGTCATTAAATTTGAGTGGGGATTAACACAAATGACCGGACTATTTTTGATAATGGGTATACTCATTGGTCTTGTCTCAAAAATGAATTTTAGTAGTATGGCAGAGTCGTTTATTAAAGGTTGTGAGGTTTTAATAATGGGTGCGTTAGTTGTTGGTATTGCGAATGCAATTCTAATTATTTTAAGAGAAGGTCTTATAATGGATACGATTTTATATGGCCTTGCTTCTGCTGTAGACTCATTACCACCGCAACTAGCTGCAATTGGTATGTATATAGTGCAATGTTTAGTGAATTATATTGTTCCATCGGGTAGTGGCCAAGCCGCTTTAACGATGCCAATAATGGTCCCATTATCTGATTTATTAGGTGTTACGCGTCAAACAGCAGTATTAGCTTTCCAATTCGGTGATGGTATTTCAAATATTTTCACACCTACTTCTGGTTATTTTATGGCTGGTTTAGCATTAGGAGGTATTTCGTGGATTAAATGGGTGAAGTGGATTTGGCCTTTGATCGCTATTCATTATGTTCTCGGTGCTATTTTTGTGACCATTGCTCAATTAATCAATTATCAATAAACAGAGAATACAGTAGGAGGTGTCATATTGAATATATCTAATTTATATCAAATCATGGTTGACTACCGTAGACATTTTCATCAATATCCAGAAGTATCTTACGATGAGTTCAATACTAGAAAATATATTATTAAAGAATTAGAGAATTTAGGATTAAAACCTTTCACATTCTCAGGGAAAGATGTTGCTATTGAAATAGCCGGGCAACAACCAGGTAAGACTGTTATCATAAGAGCTGATATGGATGCTCTGCCCGTATTAGAAGAAACGGGCTTACCCTTCTCTTCAAAAATAGATGGAGTAATGCATGCTTGCGGACATGATGGACATATGGCAATTTTATTAGGATTGATTCATTACTTTAAAGAACATCCTGATAAAATCGAAGGAAAAATACGATTTCTATTTCAACACGCCGAAGAAGATGTTCCAGCAGGTGCTATTGAAGTCGTTAAAAGTGGTGGTTTAAAAGATGCAGACGCAATTTTTGGATTTCATTTATGGGAACCGTTAGAGTTAGGTAAAATAGGCGTTCGTAGTGGCCCGACAATGGCAGGGTGTGATAAATTCACACTCACTATATTTGGTAATGGAGGACATGGATCTATGCCAAATGAAACTGTGGACCCGACCATTATTGCTGCTCAGTTTATTACACAGATACAGACTATTGTTAGCAGGTCATTACATCCTCTTGAACAAGCAGTTATTAGTATTGGAGAATTAAAATCTGGAACTAACTATAATGTCATTCCAGATACAGCTTATATAGCGGGAACTGTGCGACAATTCGGAAAAGAAATTGCTGAGAAAATCCATAATCGGATGGATAAAATAATTAGTGGATTATGTGAATCATTCGGTGGGAAATATCAATTGGAGTATTTACATGGGGATCCTACATTGGTGAATGATGAACAACTATATAAAATGGTGAAGAAAAATGCAATTCAATTATTTAGTGAAAAAAGAGTAGAAGAGATTAATCCGATACTTGGAAGTGAGGATTTTTCTAATTATACAGAAGTCATTCCAGGTATGTATACTTATATTGGCATCGGCAAGCCAGGGGAAACGTTTGGTCATCATCATCCAAAATTTGATATCGACGAGTCAATGCTAGTTCCCGCAGCTACATTGATTTCACAATCTGTTATCCATTTTTTAAAGGGTGAAGAAAAATCAATTAACCGATATCAAGCTAACAATATTTAGAAATATCTTAATAAACATGATAATATTCTAATAAAGAAGTATTCATTATAAAAAAATCGTTTCCAGTACAATCTTGAAAAACTATAAGTGGTTAAATGATTCAAAATTGATTATCTAGAAATAGATGCATTAAGTGTTAAATTTTAACGATATATGTAATTGTTAGTATAAGGGGGAGGGAAATGAAAAATAGACTAACGGTAATTCTATTAATGCTGACGCTTTTACTTACAGCCTGCAACACTGATATAAATCCAAAAGAACATGCAAGTGAACTATATAGCATCGCTTTAGACGCTATTATGGAAACAGACAAATCATTGAATGATGATATGGAGTTTATAGCGATTGATATGAGTAATTTTGATGAAGTAAATGAAAAACAGAAAAAATCTATTCTAGACTATTTCGAAGATAAATATAAAGTTAAAGTAATGGACGCTACTCTTGAAGAATTAAAAGAGAAAGGATATTACAATGAAGATACATTTACCTTAGACGGAGTACTTCTAACAGTTCAAAAAGTTAATTTTAACGTAAAAAACAATATCTTTTTTAATGGTGAGAAATACAGATCAGCAAAAGGGGCTATTGGTGTAGAAAGTACAGTTCACTACAAAGATGGTAGTTGGCGAATTAAGAAGCTTAAAGAGTCTTGGGTGAGCTAAAATAGTTGTTTTTTATTACCTTGCTTTTTAACAGCTAAACCGTATAAAAAACGCAAGGTGTAAAAACCTTGTGTTTTTTATTATTGAAGTTTGTTATCTAACTAAAACCTCTATATTGTATAAGCATTAACATTCTTCTACCTGTATAGCGAATTCACCGAATAATTAATCTTTATCAATAGGACTTAACTCATAGTTCCCAATATGTCCCTTCATCATGTTTTCTGATAATTGTTAAGTGGACTAATAATCGTAATTGCCACTTGTACATACTTTGGTTTGAAATAGGTATAAAAATAAATTTTCCCACTGAATAGTGAACCGAAACTGAAAAAGCTAATATATTATAATAAAGTTTCCTTAAGGAAATAAATTTTCAGTGAAGAATAAAAAGAGGAGTTGAAATGTCATGAAATGGATGGAAATATATATGCCGAAAACTTATGGGTTAATATCGATATGTGGCAAGCTTCTACCTCATAAGAACAGGAAACAACATCGGTAATGTACTATCGATTCAAAAAGTTTCGTAATCATATAATGATTTTTTATATATAAAACCCCACTCTCACCTATTTCGATTGGTAGAAGTGGGGTTTTTAAGTTAATAAACTTTTTTCAATAACAAATTTTGTTTATTGACTTATAAACAAGTACACACTTTTTTCTAATACTAATCAAATGAGCTATTCAAAATATAATAATTCAAATTCTCCTGAATCCAAAAAGAATAAGACTAAGACCCGCTTCTTACAAGCCTTACTTAGAATGTGAAATTATCAAGAAAGCAATGGGGAACAGTAACGATTGCTAAGGCTCGAAATATTAAAGAAGGATGAGATGCAAATGTATTCACAGGGTCATAATTTGTAAATGTTTTTTTAAGATTTGTAAAAAAATAATAAGTAATTTGAGTATTCAAAACTGTCTGGAGTAGATGAAAATGCATCGTTTTTTAGTTTATTCTATATTTATTAATCAAAATGAACAAAAATTTACAAAACAATTATATAACATTAACTTTTAGAGGATATAATTATTAAAGTAAGACATCTTCCATGCATAGATTTTATTAAATGAAATAAAATAAGCACTAAGGAGGAGTAAACTTGGCTACTTTAATCGACATTATGATTACAAGTTTGATCAGTCTTTGCTTTTTAGCCTTAGGATTATTTATCTATAAAAAAGAAGATGTTGAATTAGTTGCAGGATATAATGGTCAAAAATTCAAAGGCAATAAATCAAAATTTGCAAAAAACAACGGCTTATTCTGTATAGCCTTTGCATGTTTACTTTTTATTACCCCTTTTTTTAAATATTTTGGGCATGTATTTATAAATCTAATCTCATTTATCATGGTGTTGTTATTAATCATTTTAGTTCTTTATACTAGAAAGCAACATCAATAAATTGGATAAAATCCGCTTGTTCTTAGGAACGAGCGGATTTTAATTTATGCTGGGAATTTATGTACTAAACAAACTTGTCATGAATGTTATGCTTGCTAATACAAGTGGATTAAATATGAGTAAGCAGTATAAAATGGGAGAATGTACAGGTTGTAAAAAGGTAATGTATGGTATAGATATATTGATTTCGAGAGTCCTTTTTTATGGGGTTCATGGAAATATACAAATCAATGTAATGATATTCACTTGAAATATAGGTTTTATAGGTCTGAAGGAATAATGGATTAGCAAAAAGCGGTCCTACATTACGTAGGACTGCTTTTTATGAAATCATTTTTTAGTTTTAGAGACATCTTTATTTGCAGCAATCATTAAAAACATTGGTCTACGGTTTTCATCGTGCATTTCAGGTAGACTCTTTAACATTTCTTCAGAAGGTGTCGATTCTTTGACTGCACTAATATTAAAACCTGCGTTAATCAAAACATTTATATAAGTAGAGAACGTACGATGATATTTTTGGACGCTTTCATTTAAAAAGGATGTTTCACGTAATCCTTCAAAATGATAATTGTCTACTGGTCAGTGTAAATGATTGCCTTCTTCATCGACATACCAATCTTGTTCACTTCTTGAAGTAAAGATTGGGTGTTCAACAGAGAAGATAAATGACCCGCCATTTGGCGTAATATTTCGACCGAACCGTTTGAATTGATACATAATACACCGATAAAAAAAGTGGTTATACCAATTAATCAATTTTTCGTTAATCTTCATTTAAGAATAAGAAAAGATAATTGTAATTGACATTGTTTGTTAACACAATTATCGAGTTATGCATGGATACAGCTGGCTTAAATACCTAAGAAATAGAGTACAACCGGAATCGATACGATACTAATAATAGTAGTTACAAGTGTAGTAAAGGATACTAGATCAGGTTCTGTATCAAACTGTAGTGCTAGCATCGTTGTATTTGCAGCAGAGGGCATAGCAGATTGGATAATTAAAACGGTTTTAATAAGAGAGCTGAGAGGCATAAAAGATAAAATCACTGCTGCTAGAATCGGTGATAGAATTATACGGATAATGGATACAACCGAAACTAAGCGATAATTCACTTTACTAGCAGAAATAGCAGCTAACTGCATCCCTAAAACAAGCATCACTGTTGGAATAGATGCCTCAGCTACTAAACTAACACCATCCATTACTGTTTTCGGAATAGTAATATGGTAAAATTCTAAAGTAATACCCGCTAGTGCCGCATAAATTAAGGGCATGCGTAAAACTTTTTGGATGGATTGTTGTATTGTTGCTTTTTTTGATCCACCTATTGAAGCAAAGAAAATGCCTAAGCTATTCATAAGAAGTGAATGAAGAATCATTATAATTACGGCAATATCAAAGCCCGCTGCACCTAAAGCAAATAACACTACTGGTGCTCCGTAATTACCACTATTCATGAATACGGCTCCGAGGATCATTGCAGAAAATTCTGATCGTGAAGCATTAAGTAAAATAGATATAGCCCAAGTACAGAGAAACAAAACAACAGTTAACGTTATTGCGAAAATTGCTATGTATAAATAATCTTTAGTTAATGGTGTCGTATAAAATGTACGAAAAGCGAGGAATGGTGACATTAAGTATAGGGCAGCTGTAGAAATCGATTTAATATCAAAACCTATACATTTTTGTCCGATAAAACCTATTGAAAACACTATTAGAACGGGTAAAATAATAAGAAATAAAGACAAATAACCATCTCCGTTTGATTTATTAGATATTTCTTATTATTCCACTTTTGAAAATATAGACAATACTATTTTAAAAAATGTTTAATTTTTTCAAAGAAAAACACGTAGTAAATAAACTACGTGTTAACTGATGTTATTTCCAATTTGTATTGATAAATTCATCACGACCGGACTTTGCACGGTCTTCTTTATAGTCATTGGGACTTTTTTTGTAATAATCTTGATGGTAATCTTCAGCAGGATAGAATTTCCTTGCTTCACGAATCTCAGTGACAATAGGTTTTTTGAATCTTCCACTTTCAGCTATCGCTAGTTTGGAAGCTTCCGCTAACTGTTGTTGCAACGAATCATGATAGAATATGGCTGCTTTATAAGATTCACCGCGGTCTTGGAACTGACCTCCGTCATCTGTTGGATCGACTTGTGGCCAGAAGATTTCTAATAATTTTTCGTATGAAAAGATCGTTGGATCAAATTCAATCTGAACGACTTCTAAATGACCTGATTGACCAGCTTTTACATCTTCATATGTTGGGTTTTCTAAATGTCCACCCATGTAGCCTGAAGTTACTGTATGTATTCCATCATATTCGACAAATGGTTTGACCATGCACCAAAAACATCCACCAGCAAATGTAGCTATTTTAGTAATTTGTTCCATGTTGTAACCTCCAATAGTATAAAGACGTCATTAATACGTGCCATTTTGTACATCTTTTAGTTTACAACATTAACAACTAGAAAAACATACCCTCTTGAAAGGAGCATCCATCATGCAAGAAAATCAACAAACGCGAGTGCGCAAAAAAAAACGCAAACTTCGAAAAGGACGTGTGTTCTTTACTTTTCTACTATTTCTATTAGTTGGGGTAGGCGTATATGCATACACTGAATATAAAGCAGGGATAGAACTTGCAAAAGGGCAGGAACAGAAACCAGAAAACTTTATTGGTGATGAAGCTTCATCAAAAAATATAGAAAATATTTTACTTTTAGGTGTCGATTCTCGCGGTGAGGCAAAATCGCGAACAGATTCTATGATGCTTGTTTCATGGAACAAAGATACAAATGACATTAAAATGGTATCATTCATGCGAGATATTTATGCAGATATCCCTGGCTATCAATCATATAAGTTGAACACAGCCTATTATTTAGATGGTGTTCAATTATTAAAGGATACAATCAGTAACATGTTCGATGTAGAAATTAATCATTATGCATTAATTGACTTTAAAAGCTTCGAATCGATGGTAGATATTATTGCACCAAATGGGGTAGAAGTTAATGTCGATAAAGATATGTCAAAAAACATCGGAGTTAATTTGAAAAAAGGAACACAACAGTTGAATGGTAAAGAATTATTAGGCTTTGCTCGGTTCCGTTCGGATGCACAAGGTGACTTTGGACGTGTAGATCGACAACAACAAGCTCTAGAAGCATTGAAAAAAGAAGTTGTATCACCAGGTAATTATAAAAACTTCCCTAAATTATTAGGAGCACTGCAAGGTTATGTTCAAACTGATATGACAGCCAAAGATGAATTATCATTAATGACATCAATCATAAGAGGTGGAGATCTAAATATCGAAAAACTGACTATTCCGGTCGAACATAGCTATTCATTTGCTAATTATTCTCATGCAGGTTCTGTCATTGAAATTGATCGTGCTTTAAATAATAAAGCTTTAGAGGAATTTCTTGATTTTGAACAGTAATATAGGGGTATAATATTATTAGCGCAAAACGAATGCATCCTGTAAACTAATCATATGCACTTTTTGTCAAAAAGGGGGGATTGGATGGAACCAGAAAAACCATCATTTTTTTCAACAAGATTTATTCGATTTTTAGGGGGTAGAAATTTACTTTTTGGATTATTAACTTTATTAATTTTAGGGTGTATTATATTCATCTATGATAAAGTATCTTTTATTTTCTATCCCATTATTGTTTTTTTACAAACAGTAGTACTCCCGGTTATTTTAGCCTCCATTGCTTATTATCTATTAAGACCTATTCTGCGTATACTTGAGAATTGGAAAATCCCGAGAGTATGGGGGATTTTGATTATTTACATTGGGCTAGCCGGAATAATTACTTTGTTAGTTATTCTAGTATTCCCATTCCTAAAAGGGCAGTTTACGAATTTAATCAATGAATTTCCACAATACTTTATGGAAATGCTTCATAAAACCCAATCTTTCGTACAAGGATCGACTTTCAATTCCTTCTTATCTAAATACAATTTTGAATTAGATCAAGTAATGTCAGATATAACGAAAGATTTAAGTGATACTGTTAAAGATACAGCGGGTAAACTAGGAAGCGGTATTGCGACAGGTATTACAGGCTTTATTTCTGCTCTAACTGGAATTCTTTTAGCAATCGTAACTGTTCCATTCATCTTATTCTACTTATTAAAAGATGGAGAAAAACTACCAAAATTTATTTTAAAAATGTTTCCTCCTCGTATGAGAGATGACGCGGCTCACTTATTCCATAAAGCTGATCGCCAAATTAGCTCATATATTCAAGGGCAAATTATCGTTGCATTTTGTATCGGTGTCATGATTACTATTGGCTTCTTAATCATCAGAATGGATTATGCAATCGTGTTAGGTTTTTTAGCGATGGTTACAAGTGTTGTGCCTTATTTAGGACCTATTATTGCCATAACACCTGCAGCGATTATCGCTATCGTAACGTCGCCAATTATGTTGGTCAAACTGGCAGCGGTATGGACTATAGTGCAACTAGTGGAAGGGAAATTTATTTCACCACAAGTAATGGGTAAGTCATTACATGTTCATCCCATTACGATTATTTTCGTCCTATTAACAGCAGGTTCATTGTTCGGTGTACCAGGTGTTATTTTAGGTATTCCGGGTTATGCAGTTCTCAAAGTGTTAGTAACTCACTTGTTCTATTTATATAAGAAACGCTATAATCGACAAGAACCAGACCCTACAATGGAATATGAAGTGGAGAACTGGAAAGACGAATAATCGGTAGCATTTGCTACCGATTTTTTTATTATCTAATGAAAAATTGCGTGATATGTTTTCATAGGATATAAAAAGTTCATTTCTTAATGAAGATAATTAATATAGCAATATGTGATTTTATAAAGAAGAACAGCTTTCTTTCGATTTAAACTGAAGGAATTGCTGTTTTTTGATACATAAAAACACTATTTAATTAGTAAAATTTCTTTTGAAAAATATATATACGATATAAAACGCTTTTGTACCAATAATGGAAGCGTGTACATTTTTAATATAAAAACAAATTAATATAAATACAATTGACTTTATATTTATACATACTTATAATAATTTGTAACATACACGTGAGGTGATTCAGTTGAAGGTCGGAATTATTGGTGCAACAGGATATGGTGGGTTAGAACTAATGAGATTATTACATAATCACAATGAAGTCGGAAAAATTAAATTATTCACTTCTTCTGATGAAGGAGCCATTTTTTCACAAAAATATGGTCATCTAAAAAAACTATTCGATCAACCTTTAGAGAAAATAGATACAGATACTTTAGCTCAGTTAGATGTTGTATTTACAAGTACACCATCAGGGGTTTCAAGCAAGTTACTACCACCTCTATTAAATAACTCAACGAAATTCATAGATTTATCAGGTGATTTCCGACTAAAAAATTTAGAAGATTATGAATATTGGTATAAAAAAGAGCCAGCTCCTAGTTTTGCTGTTGAACAAAGTGTATATGGTTTGTCTGAATGGAATAAAGAGGCCATTAATGAAGCAAGTCTTATTGCCAATCCAGGTTGTTATCCAACGGCAGTTTTACTTTCTCTTTTACCATTGTTAAAAGAAGATTTAATTCATGCAGATGGCTTAGTCATTGATGCAAAGAGCGGAATTTCAGGGGCGGGTAATAAGCCTTGTATGATGACTCACTTTAGTGAAACAAATGAAAATACAGCCATCTATAAAATACATGAACATCAGCATATTCCTGAAATTGAACAGGCTTTGAAAATGTTCGCAAATAGGGTTACACCAATTACATTTACTACAACATTAGTACCGATGACGCGAGGGATTCTGGCAACAAGCTATGCGCAGATTACTTCGGGCACAACAGAAGAACAACTTTATAACTGTTTAGTTCAACAATATCAAAGCAATCCTTTTGTTCGAATTATCAAAGAAACAGCAAAATTTGGAACGAACCAAGTTTATGGTTCTAATTTCTGTGATATCCATGTGAAAGTCGATTCAAGGACTGGCAAAGCTACGATTGTTTCTGTTATTGATAATTTAGTCAAAGGGGCAGCTGGGCAAGCCATTCAAAATATGAATATACAGTTTGGGTTTGATGAAACAACGGGTCTTATGCAAGTGCCATTATACATTTAAATAGGGAGTGTTTTTATGACAACTACATTTGAAAGTTTAAAAAGAATTTCAAGTAAAAATATCGTCTCACCAAAAGGGTTTACTGCAACAGGTATACATTGTGGCATCAAGCATAAGAAAAAAGATTTAGCGATTTTAGTAAGTGAAGTACCTGCAAATGTAGCTGGTGTTTTTACAACAAATGTTATTAAAGCAGCTCCTCTTATACTGACAAAGCAAGTTGTAAAAGAATACGGCAGAATGCAAGCACTCATCGTCAATTCTGGGAATGCAAATGCGTGTACAGGAACTCAAGGCTATAAAGATGCTGAAACAATGCAACAATTAACAGCAGAAAAATTAGGGATTGCGAAAGAACTTGTAGGAGTTTCATCGACAGGCGTAATCGGAGAAATCATGAACATGGAGCCGATTGCAAAAGGGATTGCTGAAATTACCCCAAATGCAACGCTAGAAGGGGCAATTGATTTTGCACAAGCGATACTAACTACTGATACGGTCACTAAAAATACAGCATATAGCGTAGTTATAGACGATAAAGAAGTTGTCATTGCGGGTGTGGCAAAAGGATCGGGTATGATCGAGCCAAATATGGCGACAATGCTTGCCTATGTCACAACTGATGCAGATATCGATCAACAAGCATTGCAACAACTATTAAAAGAAGTAACAGATGTGACGTTTAATGCGATTACTGTAGATGGAGATACATCAACAAACGATACAGTTTTAGTATTAGCTAACGGATTAGCAGGCAATGCCACATTAAAGCCAACACATCCAGAATGGGAAACTTTTAAAGCTGCTTTCCATGCTGTATCTCAAGATCTTTCAAAAATGATTGCAAAAGATGGTGAAGGTGCAACTAAATTAATCGAAGTTAAAGTTGAAGGTGCGGTAACTGATGAAGAGGCACGTAAAATTGCCAAAACAGTTGTAGGGTCTCCATTGGTGAAAACAGCGATTTTTGGTTGTGATGCAAACTGGGGACGAATTATTTGTGCAGTAGGATACAGTGGCGCAACAGTCAACCCGACCGATGTGAAAATTCAAATTGGCTCAACTACAGTTGTTGAAAAAGGTGAACCAGTACCATTTTCTGAAGAAGAACTTATTGTCTATTTGAAACAAAATGAAGTGAAAATAGCAGTATCCTTAAATCAAGGTGAAGGATTTGGTACTGCTTGGGGATGTGACCTAACATATGACTACGTGCAAATCAATGCAACATACAGATCTTAAAACGATCGTAATTAAACTAGGTGGCAGTATGCTAAAAGGTTTAACTACTGACTTTTTAGAAAATTTCAAAAAGATGCAGCAAGTGGGCATAGATATTATTATCGTCCATGGCGGTGGACCTGCTATTAATCAGGCATTAGCCTACGCTAATGTTGAGACTACTACTAAAAATGGTATTCGTATTACACTAAGTGATGCTATTGAGATTGTGCAATCGACATTAATTGGTAAGGTAAATCCAGCGCTAACTCATCAATTGAATGGCGCTGGTATTAAAGCAATCGGTTTAAGTGGTTATGATGGAAGTTTATTTGACTGTTCATTTTTAGACAAAAAAGAATATGGCTACGTAGGTAAAATTGAAGCAGTTAACACGGCACTTCTAAAAACTCTACTTGCTGAAAAAATCATTCCGGTCGTCTCTTGTTTTGGAACAACAGCTGATGGGGTACCGCTGAATATTAACGGCGACACAGTTGCTAGTAAAGTGGCTTTAGCAATGAATGCTGATAGTCTGTTACTCGTGACGGACACACCAGGGATAAAAATTGAGGATGAAGTTCAAAACAATGTTAATCCAGAACAAATCCAAGAATGGATTAATTCTGGTGATATATATGGGGGCATGATTCCAAAAGTTCAAGCTGCCATCGACTGTTTATATGAAGGGATACCAACTGTTCAAATTGTTGGTTCAAAATTAGTCGGTACAAAGATCCAAAGAAAGGGAGTTTTCGCATGAGTGCATTATTTGGGAACTATAGCAGACGTCCAGTTCATTTAGTAAAAGGTCAAGGAACGAAAGTCTATGATGAAGAGGGAAAAGAGTATTTGGATTTTACTAGTGGGATTGCAGTACTAAGTCTAGGCCATGCAAATCCTATTTTAGTAGAGGCCATTAAAAAGCAAAGTGAAAAATTATGGCACACTTCTAATCTATTTGAAAGTCCTGAACAAGAGCAGTTAGCTGCCACTCTTGTGAAAAATACTCATCTGGATCACGGGTTTTTCTGTAATAGTGGGGCTGAAGCGAATGAAGCAGCAATCAAACTAGCTCGTAAGCACACGGGTAAAAATACAATTATAACTTTTGAAAATTCATTCCACGGCAGAACATTCGGCGCGATGTCAGCTACAGGTCAAGCAAAAGTGCAACATGGCTTTGGTCCTTTAGTAGATAAATTTATCCATATTCCATTTAACGATGCGAAAGCTCTAGAGGCAGTAGTAAATGATGAAGTAGCAGCTATAATGCTAGAAGTCGTGCAAGGTGAAGGTGGCGTAAATACTGTTTCCGAAGAGTTTAGTGAAGCCATTTCTAAAATCTGTAAAGAACAAGGCATCTTACTCATTATTGATGAAGTACAAACAGGTATTGCTCGTACAGGTACACGTTATGCTTATGAACAAACTGCATTGAAACCAGATATTGTAACACTTGCTAAAGGACTTGGTGGGGGCTTCCCAATCGGTGCGATGCTTGGTACAGCTGAAATGTATACCACATTCAGCCCGGGTACACACGGTACAACATTTGGTGGTACCCCACTAGCAGTAGCCGTTGCACAAACAGTTCTTAATCATGTGTTTGAAGAGTCATTTTTAGGGGAAGTATGTAAAAAATCAGAGTATTTCACAGAGCAATTAGAAAAATTTCTACCAACAGAGAAATTTACAGTAAAAGGAATGGGCTTACTGATAGGTGTAAACTGCGGCAAAGCTGTGGCACCATTGATCACCGAAGCTGAAAATGCAGGCTTACTATTAGTTAGTGCAGGTGAAGAAGTCATTCGTTTTCTGCCACCACTTACGGTAACCTATGAAGAAATCGATGCAGCCATCGCAATCTTAGCAGACATTATCAACGATTAATAAGTTTGAATTAATGCGTTCAGAGAATCGCAATTCATTACTCTATACCTCTTTCAAAAGTGTTTTATATAAGCGAACGGGTACACGGACCTGTTCGCTTATTGTTGAACACGAAACTTCCAGGTATGTAATTCGTCAAAAGTAAAAAAGGGGGAATTAACATGTCTAACTTTATACATTTCAAAGGCATACTCACTGAACTCCACGAAACATCATCTCATTTTACTTTAACTTGTCAAAAACAAGAGGACAATTCTATATTTATTCTTAACCTAACGAAAAAAATGCTTCTTTTTCATAGCACTTCATATGAGCCACTTCTATTTAGGGAACTAAAGCTAGGTCTTGTTGTTCACGCCTATTTCCATGAACTTCAACCTGCTTTGATGATCTCCCCAACACTCGTGCTTGTGAATGAGGAAGATTTATTCTATGGCAATAAAGTTGGTACATACAATGCCGAAACATCTTTAGTAGAAGCAGATTTACGGATAAACATTAGTCCCAATACGACAATATTAAATGAAGTAGGGGAAAGTATAGCAGCTGAAATGCTTGATGGACATGATATAGCTGTATTCTTCAAAATGAGTACTCGTAGCATTCCACCACAAACAACACCGCAAAAGATTATATTGTTGGATGATTAAGTGATTGTATAAAAGAATCCAAGTTATTAGAATGGATTCTTTTTTTACTGAATGTATTGATTGACTTTTGAACTAAATTACATTGCCTCGAAATAATTTTCGAATCATTTGGCCGGCTGACAATACTTAACTGAGATGATATACAAAAATCAAATCGTCATTTATAAGCTCATCAAGACTATCTACATCCCCATCTTTCATTGCTTTTTGTAGGCTCTATTAATATACTTGAACTTGATTTACTTCCGAGATTTTTTTAATACACAATATTATCGCTTAATATTGTTTGACTATTCTGTATGTAAAGTGGTAAGAATAAAGATGTGGTAGTTTAGGAGGTTAAGCCTATATTCATTAAGCGACAAGTACCAAGTGAAATGTTTGCACATAAGCAACTCATTAAACGCCTCTCCCCGGATAATAAAAAAATCGAAGATATCATTCGCCAACTTGAAAATGTAACAGCTGGTTTTAATGGTGAATGTCGAGTAGATCAAATGGTACAAGAAGTACTGTTTAACAATTCTTTTTTTTACTTCCCAAACTTCGAGTGTCAACTCTCTCCAACACGTATTGCCCAAATAGATTCCGTCTTGCTCACACAAAGCTATATTCTATTAATTGAAATCAAAAATATGCGAGGAACCTTACATTTCCAAGAACAGCCCTATCAACTCATTCAAGAACTTGAAGGGCAATCCAAGGCATATCATTGTCCACAAATGCAATTACTTCGTGCATCAGACACATTTGAGCGCTGGTTAAAAACCATGAAGTTTCAGCAATTACCTATCTATAAAACAATCATTATGCCTAATAGCCGTACAGTAATTAAAACTACACCTACAACTGTACCACTCATCATGTCGAAAGAAATCGCACTATTTATCCAAAAACTAAATGAGCTCCCTGTAGTCATAAACGAAGCTCAATTAGAAGCATTGATTCATCTAATTAAAGTGAATAATAAACCGTACAAACACAGACCTTTATGTGAAAAATACAATATATCAATTGAGCAAATAAAAAAGGGAGTCATTTGTAATTGCGGAACGAGTGGTATCCGTATCTCTGAACGGACATGGCATTGTCCAAAATGTCAAGTAGCAATTCCCAATGCAATCGAGCATACTCTATACGATTGGTTTAGCATTTGTGCTGAAGAAATTACAATAAAAGAAAGCATCGATTTTCTAAGTTGTAATAGTAGATCTTTAATCTCAAGAGTATTGAACAACAGCAACTATATAGCTTACGGCAAGACTAGATCCAGGAGATTTAAGATAAACAATAAAGAGACAATTTATCAATAGTTAAAACTCTAGCCCAGAAACTTCGTATTAAATGAAGCTTCTGGGTTTTTGATTTGAAAAATAATGAATAGGTTAAAAGAAAGCACCAGTGAGTTAAAAGAAGAGCTGAATAGGTTAAAAGAGAGCACGAGTAGAGCAAAAGGACGTCCAAAAGGAGCGAGTAGGTTAAAAGAAAGCAC